>NZ_JBJDOQ010000001.1:469454-484488 GCF_044901215.1 Stenotrophomonas sp. NPDC078853
AAACATACCCAAAACGATATAATACACTTACACTTGAAAATACACGACGTACCATCCCAAATCTTCGTTGGCCATCGCGGCCACCGGGATGCGGTCGGTCGTGGCGGTGATGGTGAAGCCCGGCGGCGCCTTGGAGACGTGGTCGCCGTGGCTCATCCACACGTTCAAACGGGCCTCGCCCGGGTGGTCGCTCAGCCCGGCGAACAGCGAATCCGGGGCGACGATGTTGACTTCGGCGTGGCCGAATTCGCGCTGGTCGGCCGCTTCGGTTTCACCGCCCAGCTGCGCGGCCAGGGTCTGCATGCCGTAGCAGATGCCGAACACCGGCAGGCCGCTGTCGAACACTTCCTGCGGCGCGGCGGGCGCGCCCGGCAGAGTGGTCGATTCCGGGCCACCGGACAGGATGATGCCCTTGGCCCCGAAGCTGGCAATGTCGGCCGGGTTGTGGTCCCACGCCCAGATTTCGCAGTAGACACCGAGCTCGCGGATGCGGCGGGCGATCAGCTGGGTGTACTGCGCGCCGAAATCGAGGATGAGGATCTTGTCGGTATGGATGTTGGTCATGATGCCCGGGCGATGCAGGAGGAATAACGGAGTACGAAGGCGCAACCAGCGGCGGATGTAGAAAGAGGAACGGGAATCTGCTTCCTCGTTCCTCTTGCTGCCTCCGGCCTCAGGCGCGGTAGTTCGGCGGTTCCTTGGTGATCTGCACGTCGTGGACGTGGCTCTCACGTTGGCCGGCGCCGCTGATCTTGACGAACTTCGGCTTGCTGCGCATGTCTTCAACCGTGCCGCAGCCCACGTAGCCCATGGTGGCGCGCAGGCCGCCCATCAGCTGGTGGATGATGCCGCCGACCGGGCCGCGATACGGCACGCGGCCTTCGATGCCTTCGGGCACCAGCTTGTCGGCACTGGAAGCGTCCTGGAAGTAGCGGTCCTTGGACCCCTTTTCCATCGCTGCCAGCGAGCCCATGCCGCGGTAGCTCTTGTAGGAACGGCCCTGGAACAGCTCGGTTTCGCCGGGCGATTCCTCGGTGCCGGCCAGCAGGCCGCCGATCATGATGGTGGAGGCACCGGCGGCCAGCGCCTTGCCGATGTCACCGGAGTAGCGGATGCCACCGTCGGCGATCAGCGGGATGCGATCCTGCAGCGCCTCGGCGACCAGATCGATGGCGGTGATCTGCGGTACGCCGACACCGGCAACCACGCGCGTGGTGCAGATCGAGCCCGGACCAATGCCGACCTTCACCGCGTCCGCGCCGCAATCCAGCAACGCCAGTGCGGCTTCGCCGGTGCAGATGTTGCCACCGACCACCTGCACCTGCGGGAAGTGCTTCTTGACCCAGCGCACGCGGTCCAGCACGCCCTGCGAATGGCCGTGCGCGGTGTCCACCACCAGCACGTCCACGCCGGCGGCAACCAGCGCTTCGACGCGGCGATCGGTATCGCCGCCCACGCCGACCGCAGCACCCACCAGCAGGCGCGTGGCGGAGTCCTTGGCAGCGTTCGGGTAATCGGTGTTCTTCTGGATGTCCTTGACGGTGATCAGGCCACGCAGGGCGAAATCATCGTTGACCACCAGGATCTTTTCGATGCGGTTGCGATGCAGCAACAGCTGCACCTCTTCGGATGCGGCGCCTTCCTTGACCGTGATCAGGCGATCCTTCTTGGTCATGATGTGGCGGACCGGATCGTCCAGCTCGGTTTCAAAGCGCATGTCGCGGTGGGTCACGATGCCCACCAGCTGGCCGCCGTCCACCACCGGCACGCCGGAGATGTTGCGCGCCTGGGTCAGCGCCAGCACGTCGCGGATGGTGGTTTCCGGCCCGACGGTGATCGGATCGCGGATGACGCCGGCTTCGAACTTCTTGACCTTGGCCACTTCGGCGGCCTGCTGTTCCACGCTCAGATTCTTGTGGATGATGCCCATGCCGCCGAGCTGGGCCATGGCGATGGCCAGGCGTGCTTCGGTGACGGTATCCATCGCAGCGGACAGGATCGGGAGCTTCAGCCGCAGGTCGCGCGTCAGCCGGGTTTCCAGGCTGACATCCTTGGGCAGGATGATCGAGTGGGCGGGGACGAGCGAGACGTCGTCGTAGGTGAGAGCTTCAGCCTGGATGCGCAGCATCGGCATACCCGAGATGTGGGGAAGCGCGTCATTTTACCCTGTTTGTCGGCCGAGCGGCAGGGGGTAGATGCGACGCAGTGTCGCGCCGTTGGGGTGTGGGGCGAAAGGCGCCGCTGCGCTCGCCGACCATGGGTCGGCGCTACCCATCCGTCACCGCCCGGGCGGCCTCAGACGAACGCTTCGGCCGCTTCCAGGGTGTTCTGCATCAGCGTGGCCACGGTCATCGGGCCGACGCCGCCGGGGACCGGGGTGATCCAGCTGGCGCGCTCTGCGGCCGCTTCGAAGCCGACGTCGCCGACCAGCCGGCCGTCGTCCAGCCGGTTGATGCCCACATCGATCACCACCGCACCGGGCTTGACCCATTCACCCGGGACGATGCCCGGGCGGCCGACCGCCACCACCAGGATGTCGGCGTTGCGCACGGCCTGTTCCAGCACGTCCTTGGGGGTGAACTTGTGGCAGCTGGTCACCGTGCAGCCGGCGATCAGCAGCTCCAGTCCCATCGGCCGGCCGACATGGTTGCTGACCCCGACGATGGTGGCATTGCGGCCGCGCACGGGCTGGTCGGTGTGGCCCAGCAGCGTGGTGATGCCACGCGGGGTGCACGGGCGCAGGCCGAACTCGCGCAGCGCCAGGTGGCCGACGTTCTCCGGGTGGAAACCGTCCACGTCCTTGCGCGGATCGATGCGCTGGATCAGCCGCCGTGCATCGGGAATGCCGGGCAGCGGCAGCTGGATCAGGATGCCGTGGATCTTCGGGTCCGCATTCAACTTATCGATCAGCGCCAGCAGCTCGGCTTCGCTGGTGCCTGCGGGGAGATCGAAATCATGCGCCTCGATGCCGACCTTCTCCGCCGCACGGCGCTTGTTGCGCACGTACACGGTGGACGCCGGGTCGCCGCCCACCAGCACCACGGCCAGCCCGGGACGGCTGCCACCTGCGGCGACACGGGCGTCTACGCGCACCTTCAGGCTGTCCAGCAGCGCTTCGGAGATGCGGCGGCCGTCGAGGATGCGGGCGGAATGGGAGGCGTCGGTTGGCAGGGTCATCGAAGCAGGCGTGGAGCGGCGGGGATGGCTATTGTCCCTGATTCAGGCCCGGTAGTGACGGCCGCTGGCCGTCATGACGGCGTTTGACGGCCAGCGGCCGTCACTGCCGCGCCGTCACTACCGCTCAGGCGTCCGGCGGCACCTGATCGGCATTCAGCGTGCGCGACTGGCGCTTGGGCACGGTGAACGGGGTCGGCGTGGGCACGCCCGGCAGCGAGCTGCCGAAGGCCATGTGGGCACCGGCGCGGAGGTCGCCACCGGCCATTTCCAGCTGCAGGCGCTCGGCGTCGCGCTCGCGGATCTGCTCGGCGATATCGCGCGCGTCGTCCTCGTCCGCGCCGAGCTCCATCAGCGCCGCCTGGCCGAACATCACTGCCGATTCGAAGGTTTCGCGGATCTGGAAATCGACGCCGGCGTGGATCAGCCGCAGCGAATGTTCGCGGTCGAACGAGCGCACCAGCAGCTTGGCCTGCGGGAACTCATGCGAGACCAGTTCGACGATGCGGTCGGCTTCGGCGGCATCGTTGACGCACACCGCGATCGCCCGGGCGCTGGCCGCACCGGAGGCATGCAGCACGTCCAGCCGGGTGCCATCGCCGTAATAGATCTTGAAGCCGAAGCGCTCGGCGCTGTGGATCATCTCCACGTCGTTGTCGATGATGGTCACGTCCACGTCGCGCGCCAGCAGTGACTGGCTGGCGACCTGGCCGAAGCGGCCGAAGCCGATCAGCAGCACGCTGCCGGACAGGCCTTCGGCCGTCTCGACGCCTTCCATGCTGACCACCGCAGGCGCGGCAAAGCGCTTGTGCGCCAGCACCACCAGGGGTGTCAGCGCCATCGAAAGCACCACCACGGCGGTGAAGTTGGCATTGATGTCCACGTCGATGACACCGGCACTGGCGGCCGCGGCGAACAGCACGAAGGCGAACTCGCCGCCCTGCGCCATCACCACGCCACGGTCCAGTGCCTGCGCATGGCTGCTGCCCATCACGCGCGCCACTGCATAGATGCACAGGGCCTTGGCCACCATCAGCGCCAGCACCAGCCCGACGATCAGCGGCCAGTTGCGCGCCACCACGCCCAAGTCCAGCGCCATGCCCACGCTGAGGAAGAACAGCCCCAGCAGGATGCCGCGGAACGGTTCGATATCCGCTTCGATCTGGTGCCGGAACGTGGATTCGCTGAGCAGCACGCCGGCCAGGAAGGCGCCCATGGCCATCGACAGCCCGGACAGCTGCATCAGCAATGCCGCACCGAGCACCACCAGCAGCGCAGCGGCGGTCATCACTTCGCGCGCCTTGGCGGCGGCGAGGATACGGAACAACGGATTGAGCAGGAAGCGCCCGACCAGCACCAGGCCGACCACCGCACCGGCGCCGATGGCCACTGAGAGCCAGCGCGACCCTTCGCCACCGGCACTGCCGGCCGAGGGGCCCATGAAGGCCACCAGCGCCAGCAGCGGCACGATCAGCAGGTCTTCGAACAGCAGGATGGAGACGATCTTCTGGCCGGGCGGCAGGGCGATGTCACCGCGCTCGGCCAGCAGCTGCATCACCACCGCGGTGGAGGTCAGCACGAAGCCGGTGGCGCCGATGAAGGCGACCTGCCAGGGCAGCCCGAACAGCTTGGCCACCAGGGTCAGCACGATCGCGCAGGTGACGATCTGTGCGGTGCCCAGGCCGAAGATTTCCTTGCGCAGGCTCCACAGGTGCGAGGGCCGCATCTCCAGGCCGATCACGAAAAGAAACATCACCACGCCGAGTTCGGCGGTGTGCAGGATTGCCTGCGGATCGGAGAACCAGCCCAGCCCGAACGGCCCGATCGCCAGGCCGGCAGTGAAGTACCCCAGCACCGACCCGAGGCCGAAACGCCGGAACAACGGCACCATCACCACCGCCGCGCCCAACAGGGCGACGACCTTGACCAGTTCACTGCTTGCAGCTGCTTCCACCGCCATGCGGCCATTCCTGTGATGCGTTGAAGTGCGTCAACGATAGGGCATGCAGGAGGCAATCAATAGCACGTGGGTTGCGGTTCATTGTTCCGCGGATGAAACGGGCGATAAATTCATCGCCATGTCGTTCCATCTGGCACTGCGAACGTACGGCTGCCGCTGCGCTCGCCGACCATGGGTCGGCGCTACCGGTGGCACGGCACTGCGTGCCAGATTGGTGCCTCTGTAGCGCCGAGCCACGCTCGGCGAGCGCAGCGGGCGGATCAGCGACCGGCGCAGAACGCGGCGTAATCGATGTAGCCGGGGAAATCCCGACCGGGGGCGCAGACGGCGCAGTGTGGATCCGGCGACAGCCGGGTTTCGCGGAAGCGCATTTCCAGTGCATCGAAGCGCAGCAGCCGTCCGGTCAGCGGCTCGCCGATGCCCAGCAGCAGCTTCAGCACCTCGGTGGCCTGCAGCACGCCGGCCAGGCCCGGCAGCACGCCCAGTACGCCGGCTTCGGCGCAGTTGGGGGCGAACTCCGGCGGCGGGGGCTGTGGGAACAGGCAGCGGTAGCACGGCGCCACACCGCGCTGGCGGCCGGCATCGAACACGCTCACCTGGCCGTCGAAGCGCTCGATGGCCGCGTATACCAAGGGCGTGGCGTGCTTGATGCACGCATCATTGAGCAGGTAGCGCAGCGGGAAGTTGTCCGAACCATCCAGCAACACGTCCACGCCTTCCATCAGCGCGTCGATGTTGGCCGAGGTGGCGCGCTCGGCGATGGCTTCGACGGTGATGGAGGGATTCAGCGCCAGCAGGCGCTCGCGCGCCGAGTCGACCTTGAACTGGCCGACGCCGGCTTCGGTATGCACGATCTGCCGGTGCAGGTTGCTGCGCTCCACGCGGTCGTCGTCGACGAAGCGCAGCTGCCCTACTCCGGCGGCGGCCAGATAGAAGCCGGCCGGCGAGCCCAGCCCGCCCGCGCCGAGCACCAGCGCGCGTGAACGCTGCAGTTTGCGCTGGCCGGCCTCACCCACTTGCGGCAGCAGCAGGTGGCGGGAATAGCGGTCGAAGAAATCACGGTCTTCGGCAGAGCTTGGCGGCTGCACCAGCGGCAATTGCTGCGCACGCCAGGCCACGGTGCCGCCGGTTACCGAGGCGACGTTCGCATAACCCGCCGCGTGCAGGAACAGCGCAGCATCGGCTGAGCGTTTGCCGGTCTGGCAGATCAGCAGGATGTCTTGATCCTGCTGTGGCAGGTGCGCGGCCGGGTCGGCCTGCAGGTCAGCCAGGGTGATGCCGCGTGCGCCTTCGGCCATGCCGCCGGCGCGCTCGAGCGGCTGGCGTACGTCGATCAGCACGGCGCCTTCGGAAAGGCGCTGCAGGGCGAGGTCGGGGGAGATTTCGAGGATGCGCATGGCCGCATTATCGGCCATGCACATCGGGTCGGCACACTGCCGCTGCGCTCGCCGACCGTGGGCCGGCGCTACGGGGTCAGCGGCCCTTGACGTGCTTCATCAGGCGGCGCTTGGCCTTGACCTGGCGTTCGGTCAGCGGGTTCTTCTTGCCTTCGTAGGGGTTGGTACCCTCGCGGAAGATGAACTGCACCGGCGTGCCGACCAGCTTGAAACGCTTGCGGAAGAAGTTTTCCAGGTAGCGCTTGTAGGTCTCCGAGAGTTCCTTCAGGCGCGTGCCGTGCACGATGAAGGTCGGCGGGTTGGCGCCGCCCGGATGCACGTAACGCAGCTTGGACACATGCCCACGGATGGTCGGCGGCGGATTGGCGGTGTAGGCCATTTCCAGCGCCTGGTTCACTTCGCTGGTGCTGAACTGGTGGTTCGCCGAATCGTGCGCGCGGTGGATCGCGTTGAACAGCTCACGCAGCCCGGAGCCGTGCATCGCCGAGATGCGCACCGATTCGGCCCACGGCACGAAGCCCAGCCGCAGCGACAACTGGGTCTCTGCCTGCTCACGCTGGTAGTCGGTCAGTCCGTCCCACTTGTTGATCGCGATGACCAATGCACGCCCGGCATCGAGTACCGCGCCGAGCACGGTGGCGTCCTGGTCGGTCACGCCTTCATGCGCGTCCAGCATCAGCACCGCAACCTGGCACTGTTCGATGGCCTGCATGGTCTTGACGACCGAGAATTTCTCCACGGCTTCGTCCACGCGGCCACGACGGCGCAGGCCGGCGGTGTCGATCAGACGGTAGTCGCGGCCCTCGCGTTCCAGGTCCACCGAGATCGAATCGCGGGTGGTGCCCGGCACTTCCGAGGCGATCATCCGTTCCTCGCCGAGGATGCGGTTGACCAGCGTCGACTTGCCCACGTTGGGGCGGCCGACGAAGGCGATGCGCACGCGGTTCGGATCGTTGTCCATCTCTTCGGCGCTGCCCTCTTCCGGCAGGCGCTCGACGATTTCCTCCAGCAGATCGTCCAGACCCTGGCGATGCGCCGCCGAGACGGTCAGCATCTCGCTGAAGCCGTAGCGCGAGAACTCCGCACGCACGGTGTGCTCGTCGGTACCGTCGATCTTGTTGATCAGCAGCACCTTCGGCTGCTGCTGCTTGCGCAGCCAGGCCAGGATGTCGTCGTCCAGCGAAGAGGTGCCATCGCGCGCATCGACCACGAAGACGATCAGATCGGCTTCTTCGGCGGCGGCACGGGCCTGGCGCGCGGTGGCGCCGGCCAGGCCTTCTTCTTGTTCGGCGATGCCGCCGGTGTCCACGATCAGGAAGTGATTGTCCTCATCCAGGCGACAGACACCGTAGTTGCGGTCACGGGTCACGCCGGGCTGGTCATGGACCAGCGCGTCGCGGGTGCGCGTGAGCGCATTGAAGATTGTGGACTTGCCGACATTCGGCCGTCCGACCAGGGCGACCAGGGGCAGCATCGCGTTTACTCCGTAATTAATTGGCCAACCGGAAAGCGGTCAGCTTGCCTTCGATGTTCTGCACCAGCAGGACCCCGTCGGCGACTATCGGTTGGGCCTTGACGGTCCCGCCGGTCTTTGCCCGGGCGGCCATCGCGCCATCGGACTGTTGCAGCCAGTGAACGTAGCCGTCGAGATCGCCGACGACCACGTAATCGCCCTGCAGGGCCGGGCCGGTCAGCTGGCGCCGGGCCAGGCCGGTCTGCGACCAGCTGGCCGCACCGCTCTGCTTGTCCAGGCCGAACACACCGCCCTGGTTGTCGGTGACGATCACGTAGGACGAGGACAGCGTGACGCCGCCTGCTCCACCGTGGTCGCGCGTCCACAACGGACGCCCGGTCGGACCTTCGATGGCGATGGTCTGGTTCTTGAAGCTGCTGGCGTACAGCGTGTTGCCTTCCAGCACCGGCGCACCGTCCACGTCGGACATGCGATCCAGCTCGGTGCGCCCTTCCGGGTTGCCGACCACCTGGTCCCACAGGGTGCGGCCATCAGCCGCGCCCAGCGCAGCCAGGGTGCCGTCGTCGTTGCCGACGAACACCACGCCCGGGCCCTGCACCACCGGCGCGTTACCGCGCACGGTCAGCATCGGCAGTTCGCGCGGGTTGAACCAGCGCTGGGTGCCGTTGGTGGCGTCGAAGGAGGTGATGCGGCCATCATTGCTGCGCACGAACACCATGCCCTGGCCGACGGCCGGGGCCGAGATCACTTCGCCCGGCACCTTTGCGCGCCACTTTTCGGTGCCATCAGCGGCATCCAGCGCGATCACCTGGCCGTCCAGCGTGCCGATGACCACCAGGCCCTCGCCCACGCCCGGACCACCGGAAAGGCGCAGCTTGGGCTTCTTCTTTTCCTTGGCCGGCTCATAGGTCCAGACCTTCTTGCCGGTCTGCAGGTCGATGGCATGCACGCCGCCGGTGATGGCAGCGGCATACACGCGGCCGTCGGCGACTGCCGGGCCCTGGCGCACGCCGATGCGATCCTCGCCCTTGCCCAGGTTGACCGTCCACAGCTTGTCGACCTTGACAGTGGCGTCGAACTTCACCAGTTCCACCGGCTCCTGCAGTTTCTTGGCTTCGGCGTCCTTGCCGGCGAACCAGCCCTTGACCGTGCTGCAACCGGACAGCGCCATGCCGAGCATGGCAACCGTGGCAACCCGCTTGAGGATGACCATCTGACTCATTACACCGACTCCTCAGTCGCCGCGACGGTGCCGCCGGCGTCCATCAACTTGGTTTCCAGCAGGCGCCGCTGCGGCGCTGCCACGTCCAGCGTCTTCAGCGCTTTCTCATACTGCCCACGCGCTTCATCGCGCTTGCCGGTGGCCATCAGGGCATCGCCGTGGATTTCCAGCGAACCGGGATCGGCGGCGTTGCCCAGCAGGGTGATCGCTTCGCTGCCCTTGCCGGTGGCCACCAGCAGGCGCGCGATGCGCTGGTCCACGACCTGCTTGAGGTCGCCTTCCACCTTCACCGCGCGCAGGGTCGCCAGCGCGTCTTCATCCTTGCCCGCTTCCACCTGCGCCTTGGCCAGCTGCAGGGCAGCCAGTTCGGAATAGATGTTGGACGGACCGGCGTCGAGCGCCTTGACCGCCTTGCCGGCGTCGTCGAGCTTGTTTTCCTGGATACCCTTGAGCACCTTCTGGTATTCGACGTTGGCCGAAGCCAGCTTGTTGCCGTGCTCCTGCTGCCAGTAGCCCCAGCCCCAGATGGCACCCACGGCGATCACTACGCCGCCGATGATGCTCAGGCCATTCTTCCGCAGCCAGGTGCGGACGCGTTCACTTTGTTCGTGCTCGTCGAGCAGGTCGTCGATCGCCATGCGTACTCTCGCCCTACCCGAGCCGGAGACAAGCTCGCCGGGGAGGACTGTTCAATGGGTTGTGGATTCCGGTCCGGGCCTCAGTTTGAAACCGGGACCACGGAGCCCTCAGAGGATACCGTAAAGCGTGCGACGTTGGCTCGCCGATACGGGCCAAGGTCGATGATGGCGCCGTTCTGCTGAACCTGCACCTGCGCGGCATTGCCCAGCACCACCCGGCCGACCTGGCCCGGAGTGAAGCTGCGCGACTGGCCGGCCTGGATCAACGCCTTTTCCACCGTGCTGCCATCCGGCGCGGTGATCTCCACCCAACTGTCACCGCTGAACTGAAGGCCGAGTGCGCCCTTGGTCGTGGCCGGTTCGCTGGGCGCCGCAGGCCGCGGCACCGGCGTCAGCGAGGCCACGTACGGCTGCGTGACAGGACGCGCCGGCGCGACGGCCGGGGCAGCAACGCCGGTGGTGGCCGGATCGTCGTTGCGCGGCGGAGCCACGGCGACGGTGGCCGGAATCACATCCAGCGAGGCCGTGCTCGGCCCCTGGCCATCTGCATCCAGATGGCTGCGGGTGGCGAACCAGACCGGCACCGCCAGCGCGGCGGTGATGCCCACGTACAGCAGACGCCGGCCAACGCTTTCGGCAATGCGGCGCGCACGCGGGGTATGGGTATGGCTGACCAGGGTGGGCGGAACGATCGGGCCGACCTGCGCCTGTTCCAGCACCTCGCCTACGTCCACGCCCAGCAGGCGCGCATAGCTGCGCAGCTGGCCGCGGACGAATACCGGCGCACCGAGCCGCTGCCATTGTTCTTCTTCCAGTGAACGCACCACCTGCGCCGGCATGTGCAGGCGCTGGGCCACATCATCAAGCGTCAGTCCTGCCGCTTCACGGGCCTGGCGCAGGCGTTGGCCACAGCCGGCGGCCGTCTCGAAAGCGTTCACGGTCTGGTTGTCAGTCACAGTGCTTCAACCCTTGGAATTGAGGTCCGCTTCCTGCGGAAATTCCTGTCGAATCCGCTGCTGGTAGCGCTCAGCGGCTCGCTGATCACCCAGTCGCGTCTCTATTTGCGACGCCAGTTGTAACACGGAACGCGTTGGCGGTGCAGCCGCGAGCCGGCGCTCGGAGAACGCGCGCGCTTCCATGTAACGGCCATTGTCGAAGGAAAGCTGGGCCATGGCATCCAATGCCTGGGCATCGCGCGGGTCCTGTGCGAGCGCCGCGCGCAGGTAGCGCTCGGCAGGCACCGGCTGCTTGGCACGGAGCGCGCACGCACCGGCATTGGACAAGGCGACGCCGGGACTGGAATAACCGGGCGCTGCGATGGCGCGCTCGAACATGCCGAGCGACGCTTCGGCGTTGCCGTGATCACACATCCAGGCCGCGTAGTTGTTCAATACGTCGCCGCGCTCGGGGGCCTGTGCTACGGCGCGCTGCAGCAGCTCACCGGCACGCGGACCCTCGCCCCGACGGTCGGCGATGGCAGCCAGCAGCAGCAGCGCGTCGGGACGATCGGGCATGAGCTTGAGCGCGGCACGCGCGCGCTTTTCCGCAGAGTCCAGCTTGCCGGTGCCGAAGTCCGAGCCGGCCAGGGTCAGCTGGCTCTGGTACTGGTGCAGCTTGCGGATACGACCGTCATCCTGGGCCACGTAGGTGGGCGCCACCGCCAACTGCGCCTTGGGCAGTTTGACGCCCTTGGAACCGCTGTTGCAGGCGGCCAGCGCCAACGCACACAGCGCAGCGAGGGCCAGCGTCGATGCGCGGTCAGGCCGCTGCATCACGCCCGGCGCCTTCCTTGATGGCCTTGTCGAGCGTCTTGTTGAACTCGGCCTGGCGGCGGGTGCGATCCATCACCTGCCCCTTCAACTGGCCACACGCCGCATCGATGTCATCACCGCGCGTGCGGCGCACCATGGTCAGCACGTTGCTGTCCAGCAGGATGGTCTGGAACGCGCGGATCTGCACATCGTCCGAGCGCTCGTAGCGGGTGCCCGGGAACGGATTGAACGGAATCAGGTTGATCTTGCCCGAGCCCTTGGCCTGCACCGCGTTGTCGAACTGGCGCATCAACCGGGCCAGTGCACGGGCGTGCTCGGGCTGGTCGTTGATCCCCTTCATCAGGGTGTATTCGAAGGTCACCGATTCGCGGCGCTTGTTGGCGCGCAGGTAGCGCGCGCAGGAGGCCATCAGATCGGCGATCGGGTATTTCTTGTTGAGCGGCACCAGCGTCTCGCGCAGCTCGTCGGTCGGCGCATGCAGCGAAACGGCCAGCGACACGTCGCTTTCGGTGGACAGGCGGTCGATCTGCGGCACCAGGCCGGAGGTGGACAGCGTCACCCGCTTGTTGGCCAGGCCGTAGCCCAGGTCATCGCGCATCACGCTCATGGCACGCACGACGTTGTCAAAATTCATCAGCGGCTCGCCCATGCCCATCATCACCACGTTGGTGAGACGACGCTGCTTGTGCGGGATGTTGCCCAGGTGGCGCGCGGCGACCCACACCTGGCCGATGATCTCGGCGGTGGAAAGGTTGCGGTTGAAGCCCTGCGTGGCGGTCGAACAGAAGGTGCAGTTCAGCGCGCAGCCGACCTGCGAGGACACGCACAGCGTGCCGCGGTTCTTGTCCGGGATGTAGACCGCCTCGATGGCGTTCTTGCCATCGGTGCCCATCGCCAGCAGCCACTTGTGGGTGCCGTCGGCGGACGGTTTTTCGAACACGATGTTCGGGACCAGGACCTCGGCATGTTCCTGCAGCTTGGCGCGCAGGTTCTTGCCGAGGTCGGTCATCTCATCGAAGTCGGTGACGTAGTGATGGTGGATCCACTTCATCACCTGGTGGGCCCGGAACTTCTGTTCGCCCAGTTTCTCGACGAAAAAGCGCTCCAGGCCCGCGCGATCGAGGTCGAGCAGGTTCTGCTTGCCAGCCGTGGGTGCCGACTTCGGCAGCGGCTGGATGGCGGGTGTCTGTACGACCTCGTTCACGTCGACCTCTTAGCGGGAAACCACTTCGGTAGCGGCAAAGAAATAAGCGATTTCGTTGGTGGCGTTCTCGACCGAGTCCGAGCCGTGGGCGGCGTTGGCATCGATGGATTCAGCGAAATCGGCGCGGATGGTGCCCGGCGCAGCTTCCTTCGGGTTGGTGGCACCGAGCAGGTCACGGTGGGCCAGCACGGCGTTCTCGCCTTCCAGGGCCTGGATCATCACCGGGCCGGAGATCATGAACTCGACCAGTGCGTTGAAGAACGGACGCTCACGGTGCACGGCGTAGAAGCCTTCGGCTTCGCGGCGCGACAGCTGCTTGTACTTGGCGGCGACGACCTTAAGGCCAGCCTTCTCGAAGCGGGCGTAGATTTCACCGATGACGTTCTTGGCAACGGCGTCCGGCTTGATGATCGAAAGGGTGCGCTCCAGCGCCATGGTGGTATCTCCGAAAGTCCGGGCCACTCAAGGCCCGAGGGTAACATGAAAAAAACCCGCGTCAAAACGCGGGCTTAGCCTGATAAACGTGCGCGGATTGTAACGCCTCGCTCCCCGCCACGGTAGCCCTGGCCATTCATGTAATACACAGGGATGAACGCAGGCATCAATATGCTGCGGCGCACAATGCACTGGCCCGTGGGCGGGTCTAATATCAAACAATCGTTTGATTGAACCTGTCCCACCCCATGGCCAAACCCGCCCACTTCTCCACCAAGGACCGCATTCTCGGCGCTGCCGAAGAGCTGTTCGCGCTGCATGGCTTTGCCGGGACCTCGCTGCGCCAGGTGACCACCCAGGCGGACGTGAACATCGCGGCGGTCAACTACCACTTCGGCTCCAAGGAAAACCTGGTCAACGAGGTGTTCCGCCGTCGCATGGACGAAATGACCGCCGCGCGCATGGGCCAGCTGGAAAGGGCCCGCAGTGACCACCCGGGCGAGCTGCGGCCGGTGCTGGCCGCCTTCGTCGAACCGGCGCTGGCGATGGCCCAGGACCGCCAGAGCGGTGGCGCCTTCGTGCGGGTGATCGCGCGCGCCTACGCCGAAAAGAACGACAACCTGCGCCGCTTCCTTTCCGACCACTACGGGCATGTGCTGCGCGATTTCGGCCGCGCCATCGCCGGTTGCGTGCCGGGCCTGAGCAAGGAGGAGCTGTACTGGCGGCTGGACTTCCTGGCCGGCTCGCTGACCTACGCCATGGCCGATTTCGGCCTGATCAAGCGTCCCGCCGGTGTCACCGAAGAAGCCCATCGTGCACAGGCCGCCCAGGAACTCATCCACTTCGCCGAGGCCGGTTTCCGCGCCGCGGCACGCAGCGAAGGCAGCCCCACGCCTTCGACCCCTGCCCCCTCCCTTTCCACCCAGTAACTGCTGACCAACCAAGGCTTATCGACATGTCCAATTCCCTGCCAGTCCGCCGCGCCGCCGTGCTGGGTGCCGGCGTCATGGGTGCCCAGATCGCCGCCCACCTCACCAACGCCGGTGTCGACACCGTGCTGTTCGACCTGCCCGCCAAGGAAGGTCCCGCCGATGGCGTGGTGATCAAGGCAATCGCCAACCTGACCAAGCTGAGCCCGGCCCCGCTGGCCAGCAAGTCCTACGCCGAAGCGATCACCCCGGCCAACTACGAAACGGGGCTTGAGCAGCTGCGCGACTGCGACCTGATCATCGAGGCCATCGCCGAACGCATGGACTGGAAGCAGGACCTGTACAAGAAGATCGCCCCGTTCGTGGCCGACCACGCCGTGCTGGCCTCCAACACCTCCGGGCTGGGCATCAACAAGCTGGCCGACGTGCTGCCCGAGCAGCTGCGCCACCGCTTCTGCGGCGTGCATTTCTTCAACCCGCCGCGCTACATGCACCTGGCCGAACTGATCCCCGCCACCACCACGGATGCGGCGGTGCTGGAAGCGCTGGAAGCGTTCCTGGTCACCACCCTGGGCAAGGGCGTGGTGTACGCCAAGGACACCCCGAACTTCATCGGCAACCGCATCGGCGTGTTTTCGATCCTGTCCACGATCCACCACACGCAGGAATTCGGCCTGGGCTTCGACGAAGTCGACGGCCTGACCGGCCCGCTGGTCGGCCGCCCGAAGTCGGCGACCTACCGCACCTCCGACGTGGTCGGCCTGGACACCATGGCGCACGTGATCAAGACCATGGGCGACACGCTGCCGAATGTTCCGTGGCATGAGTT